>NZ_MUFE01000020.1:0-7460 GCF_001995415.1 Salinivibrio sp. AR647
CCATGTCACATTTGTTCATGAACACGATGATGTTTGGAATACCAACCTGACGACCTAGTAGGATGTGCTCACGGGTCTGTGGCATTGGGCCATCAGTTGCCGCAACAACCAGGATACCACCGTCCATTTGCGCCGCACCGGTGATCATGTTTTTCACATAGTCAGCGTGTCCTGGGCAGTCAACGTGTGCGTAGTGACGGTTTGGCGTATCGTACTCAACGTGAGACGTTGCGATGGTGATACCACGATCACGCTCTTCTGGCGCATTATCGATTGACGCGAAATCACGCGCAGCACCGCCGTATACTTTTGCAAGTACAGTACAGATAGCTGCAGTCAGCGTAGTTTTACCATGGTCAACGTGGCCAATAGTACCAACGTTAACGTGCGTTTTCGTACGTTCAAATTTTTCTTTAGACATGACAGTCCCTCTAAGCACGGTATTTCGGTGGCATTACGACCACACAACCAACAATCAGGTTTGTTGAGTATACATCAAACGGCTTGAAGTAACCTTGGAGAGGATGGTGCTGATAGGCAGATTTGAACTGCCGACCTCACCCTTACCAAGGGTGCGCTCTACCGACTGAGCTATATCAGCACTCTAAAAAGAGTGGAGCGGGCAGCGGGAATCGAACCCGCATCATCAGCTTGGAAGGCTGAGGTAATAGCCATTATACGATGCCCGCAATCGTTACTCGTAGAGCTATTCAAACAATTTGAAATTGGTGGTGGAAGAAGGATTCGAACCTTCGAAGGCTGAGCCGTCAGATTTACAGTCTGATCCCTTTGACCACTCGGGAATTCCACCTAAATTTTGGTGCCGGCTGCCGGAATCGAACTGGCGACCTACTGATTACAAGTCAGTTGCTCTACCAACTGAGCTAAGCCGGCGACAAGTGCTGCGCATTCTATGCCATGGATTTGAGGGGTGCAATAGGGAATTTTAAAAAAATGGGTGATTTTTGCGTCTTTTGGGTATTTTTTTGTGTGATTGTTGGGAAAGTAACCAGCCAACACCTTGATGACAATAGGCAAGCGCTTTTCCTTCCCGCTGGTTTGCGGTATCGTCACTCTCTTTATTGGCTTAAGGCACATGGATCATGAACGCAACGCTAACGCCTTATTTGTCGTTCGACCGTCAACAATGGGCTGAACTGAGGGATGCAGTGCCCATGACGCTTACCGAAGATGACATTGACCGCTTACGCGGCTTGAATGAACATTTATCAATGGATGAAGTGCGCGATGTCTATCTACCGTTGTCGCGCTTACTCAATCTGTATGTTAAAGCGCGTAAAAGCCGAACTGAAGTGCTTGATGAGTTTCTTTCTCAGCCCGTGTCAAACCATGTGCCTTACGTTATCGGCATTGCAGGCAGTGTGGCGGTTGGGAAAAGCACGACGGCGAGGCTCCTAAAAGCGCTTCTAACCCGGTGGCCGGATCACCCTAAAGTGGCGTTAGTCACCACTGATGGTTTTTTATATCCCAATGCTGAGCTCGAATCGCGCGGCATCATGCACAAAAAGGGCTTCCCGCAGTCGTATGACATGCGCAAGCTGGTTGAATTTGTCGCTGACGTCAAATCAGGCAAAGACTGTGTCACTGCGCCTGTTTATTCTCACCTTGTCTACGACATTACATCGGATGAGCAAAAAGTCGAAAAGCCCGATATTTTAATATTAGAGGGGCTGAATGTGCTACAAAGTGGCATGGACTATCCACACGACCCGCACCACGTGTTTATTTCTGATTTTCTCGACTTTTCTATTTATGTAGACGCCGAGCCTGACTTACTCAAACACTGGTACATCGAACGCTTTATGAAGTTTCGGCGCGGGGCATTCCTCGATCCACAAGCTTATTTTCACCATTACACGCGCTTGTCCGTCGAAGAAGCGACACAGAAAGCAGCCACCATTTGGAATGATATTAACGGCAAGAATTTACTAGAAAACATTTTGCCAACCCGTGAACGGGCAAGCTTAGTGTTAGAAAAAGGCCCGAACCATTCTGTTCAGCGCGTTCGCGTGCGTAAATAGTCCGCATTCGTATAAGGACTAATCATCGCGCCTTAACGAGATTTCCCCTCCCAAGTAAGGCGTGATGTTTCCATCAACCTCCAGCAATAAGGCGCCATGCTCATCAATACCGCGCTCAATACCTTTTACCTGGCGGTCGCCCATTAATAGCTTAACGGGGCGACCGATAAAATTATCCAGTTGTGGCCAATCAGCCAAAATACTAGCCATACCTTGCTGTTCGTAGGCGATAAGCGATGCCTTGAGACGGTCAATCAAGTTCGCTGCTAACGTATTACGTGCCGGCATCGGTGAACACGCCTGTGCAAGCTTCGCCCAAGGTTGATCAATATTGTCGTTAAGATGGGCCCCCATGCCGAGGTTAAGTCCCATACCAATCACTATGTGTGCCGCATCACCCGTTTGCCCGGTCATTTCAACCAAAATACCCGCCAACTTTTTGTCTTGATAATAGAGGTCGTTTGGCCATTTTACTTTGACACCTGGCGCACCCAGATCGTGTAACGCTTTTGTCATTGCTACTCCGACGACAAGGCTGAGCCCCATTGCCGCCGCAGGCCCTGCATCTAATCGCCAATACATGGAGAGGTATAAATTGCTACCAAACGGCGATTGCCATGCACGCCCTCGACGACCACGGCCTTGTTGCTGATACTCGGCCAGGCACACACTACCAGGACTGAGCTGCCCCACTCTTTCCATTAAATGCTGATTGGTTGAGTCTATCACTGGGATCACAGCCAAAGCAGGTATATCGGTATGGGCACTTAACCAAGCTTCATCGAGCAGCTCAATCGGTTGTGATAAGCAATAGCCTTTGCCCTGTACTCGATAAATATCAAGCCCCCAAGATTGGAGAACCTTGATGTGTTTACTGATCGCCGCACGCGTCATACCCAGCGCTTCCCCCAGCATTTCGCCAGAGTGAAACTCACCATCAGATAAACGTGTAATCAAGGCGAGACGTGCCGAATGCGCGCTCTTCATTGTGCCTCCAAGGTTGTTTCACCCTGCTGATCAATCAAGCGCACTTCGTGCTCAAGCCTCACACCAAAACGCGTATAAACATGCGAGACGACATGCTTAGCTAAACGTATCACATCATCACTGATCGCATTCTCGGCATTGGTAATAACCAGTGCTTGCTGAGGATGAACGCGTGCGCCGCCTTGGCGTTTCCCTTTTAAGCCACATTGATCAATCAGCCACCCCGCTGCGACCTTTTTTTGTCCCAAAGGCGCGGAAAAGAGCGGCACATCAGGGTAAGAAACCTTTAACTTTGTCGCTTGCTCGCTATCAAGCACCGGATTTTTAAAGAAACTCCCAGCGTTACCGCATACAGAAGGATCGGGTAATTTAGCGCGCCGAATCGCACACACAGCATCAAAAATGCCTTTGGGGGTCGCTTGTTGAGAATCCAGTTCAGCTAACGCGCCATACTTGAGTACCGGTTTCCACGCTTTATCCAAGCGAAAGCCAACCTGAGTAATGACCCATCCCTGCATGGCGGGGGTTTTAAAAATCGAATCGCGGTAACCAAACTGACATTCATCGCAAGACAGACGACGTTGATTGCCCGTGTCAGGATGATAGATATCGACGTAAGCGCAACGCTCGGCAAATTCGACACCATAGGCACCAATATTTTGAATCGGTGCCGCCCCCACACAGCCGGGAATTAATGCCAGGTTCTCAAGCCCAGGCATCGCATTATCAATACTCCAGGCAACAAACGCATGCCAAGGCTCACCGGCGCCAACATGTAATAGGTAATGGTCAGCGTGGTTATCGATCGTGATCCCCTTTAGGCGGTTAAGGACCACCACTCCCTCAAAGTCTTGGCAAAAAAGCAGGTTGCTGCCTTCACCAACCACTAACTTCGGTGAGTTGTGATAATCAGACGCTTGCCAAATCTCTTGTAAGTCTTGCACACAATGTGCTTCTACAATCGCTTGGGCGCGCGCGGGCAAACCAAACGTATGATGGGGTGTCAAAGACACATCAGATAACCACTTCATCGTTGCATTACGCTGTTAGAAAACTCATTGATGGGTATACTACCTGTCCTGCTCGTATTGCGCATCTATTAGGCTATGGATAATTATCACATTCACCCGCTAGAGCCCTTGCGGTTCCCACTGGTAGCGCGGTTCTACAAAACACACTATCCTCCCGGAAAACCCAAGAAAGATGAACGTATTTGGGTCATTGATGGCCCGAGTGGACTATGTGGCGCGGTACGCTTTCAGCAACGTCTCGAGTATCAGTTACTCACAGGCATGTTGCTACACCCTGATCTGCGAGGAACAGGTTTAAGTCATCGTTTACTCGACGCAGTGCAAGAAACACTGTGTCAACGTCCTAGCTTTTGCTTAGCTTTCCGTCCACTGACTACCTTGTATGCGCAGCATGGTTTTACGCCTGTCGATCATCACGTATTACCCGATGATCTGGCTGCACGCCTGCACCGTTATTGTCAAAGTGGCAAAGATTTAGTGGCGATGGAATACTCACCCAAAGCGTGACATTAGCAACAAAGCCATTGCGCGGTGATCCGTAGCTTGACGCAATTTCTGGTATCATTCAGGGTTTAGTATCAATGCTCGACTCTGGCCGTCGAACAAAAAGAGGTAATAATGGATTCAGCGAACGCAAACCGGCAGCTTATTGATCGCTTGCCCACCATTGCGCACCAGCCAGAAAATCTCGAAACCTTATTAGACGCGGTCTCATTTAGAGAACGGCTCCTTAGCGAAATAAAAAAAGCAACATCACGTATTTATCTGGTCGCTCTATACTTACAAGACGACGAAGCAGGACGAAGCATTCTGGATGCGCTTTACGAAGCAAAGCAAGCTAACCCTGCCCTCGATATCAAAGTATTAGTCGACTGGCATCGCGCACAGCGAGGGTTAATTGGTGCTGAACAGTCGGACGGTAATGCAGGACTATATCGAGCTTATGCAGAGCGCTACCCACATAAGATAGAGGTCTTGGGTGTGCCAGTTAGAAACCGCGAAGTCTTCGGCGTTTTGCACTTAAAAGGATTCGTATTTGATAACACCGTTATATACAGCGGCGCCAGCTTAAACGATGTCTATTTAGCGCAACATGATAGATACCGTTATGACCGTTATCACGTGCTCGCCAATAAAGTACTCGCCGACACCATGGCAGACTTTATTGTCAACACGTTAATCGCCGACAGTGCCGTCAACTGTCTCACCTCGCCCGACCGCCCCAACAGCAAAGCACTAAAGCCAAACATTCGTGAGTTTCGTGGTCAGCTACAGCAGGCCAGCTATCGATATCAAGATGAGCCGATTAGTGAAGACCAAGTTGGACTTACCCCGATGGTCGGGTTAGGTAAACGGAAAAATAAGCTCAATCGCTATATCTGTCATTTGATTGCCAGTGCCCATGATGAATTAGTCATTTGCACGCCCTATTTTAATCCACCACGCAGTGTCGTTCGCGAAATCCGTCGCGCACTTCGCCGAGGGGTAAGCGTGAGGATTATAGTGGGGGATAAAACCGCGAACGATTTCTACTCACCACCAGAGGCGCCATTTAAGACGATTTCAGCTCTGCCTTATTTGTATGAAGTCAACTTACGCAACTTTGCCCGTCGCAACGAAGCAGCGATTGCAAAACGTCAGTTAAATATCCATATCTGGAAACATGATGACAACAGCTTCCATTTGAAAGGCATTTGGGTCGATCGCCAGTATATGCTGTTAACGGGAAATAACCTCAATCCGCGCGCCTGGAAGCTAGACTTAGAAAACGCCATCTTGATTCATGATAAGCATCAGCAATTAGAGGCGCAGAAGCAGCAAGAGGTAGATACGATCTTGGCTCATACACAGCTGGTTGGCAGTTATAAGCAGATAGAAAAAATGGAGGATTATCCTGCGCCAGTCAAACGCCTACTTAAACGGATAAAGCGGGTTAAGGCCGATCATATACTCAATCAGATACTTTAGGGGATAACCGCAATGAAACAGGCCAAAATAGCTGCCATTGACGTTGATGCACAGCGCACGTTTACGCCGTTATGTCCTGACGAATTACCCGTCCCCGAAGGCGATACCATCGGACCGGCACTCAACGAGCAGGCAACGTTGGCTGACGTACGTGTTTTGACCAAAGATGCGCATCCTGCTAACGCCATTTGGATGGTCGACGACCCCGCTGACATGCTCCAGCCTTTGCCGCATAAAAACGCCGATCTGACTTGGGTGCAACACGCGGTTCCCGGAACGAAAGGGTTTGAGACGATTGACGCATTGCCAGCAGTGACCGAATATCATTATGTGGTTTGGAAAGGCATCGAGCCCGATCTTCATCCGTATGGTGCTTGCTTTCATGATATTGAAGAAAAGCTCAGTACTGGATTAATTGAGTGGCTGCATAGCCAAGATGTCGAAACAGTAATAGTGGGCGGGCTGGCAACCGATTACTGCGTCAAAACAACCGCTATCCAACTGAAAAAACGGGGTCGTTTCGACGTTGTCGTTAACCTTGCCGCTTGCCGAGGGATTAATGCTAAAACCGTATCCTCTGCCTGTGACGAAATGCTGGCCGTCGGTATCAAGTTAGTCGATAGTCAACTGGCGTTGCGCTGTCTACTACCCCGTTAATTCGTATCGCAGCAGCACATGATTGCTTGCTGCGATCTTGCTTATATAGCCTTTAGGATCACCATATTAGTTAATGACCGGTTTATTAAGGCCAATTCCTACAACAAAAAAAAACTAACCGAGTGGTTAGGACCTCATATTTCAGTTCATCAACGTTTTACGCATATCTACTTTGATAATTATATTGCGATCTGTAGATCGATAATTTTGCTGCAAGATACACAATTTTATTAGACTCTCAAATACAAAAAAGCCCCGACCGTTAGGTCAGGGCTTCGTATGTCTACTCATCAAAGTCTTACATATCATTGCTTTGATGATTAAATCCGTTTTTGCCTTCAGACTTTTTTCAAAAATCTGAAAACAAGAAATCAAAGCCTGGCGATGTCCTACTCTCACATGGGGAGACCCCACACTACCATCGGCGCTGCTTCGTTTCACTACTGAGTTCGGCATGGGATCAGGTGGGTCCAAAGCGCTATGGTCGCCAAGCAAAATTTGGTGTGTCTTCACTTTTCAGTCAAAACACGTATCTAGAAAGCTGTTTCGTTCTCGCCACAAYCAACTGGCTTATTYYGAGTCCAACCCAAAACCTCTTGGGTGTTGTATGGTTAAGCCGCACGGGCAATTAGTACAGGTTAGCTCAACGCCTCACAGCGCTTACACACCCTGCCTATCAACGTCGTCGTCTACGACAACCCTTTAGAGAGCTCGAAGCTCTAGGGATGACTCATCTCGGGGCCAGCTTCGCGCTTAGATGCTTTCAGCGCTTATC
>NZ_MUFE01000021.1:0-6053 GCF_001995415.1 Salinivibrio sp. AR647
CCCACACAGATTGCATAGGTCAAATTGTTAAAGAGCGCCGCTCATCGTTGAGCGGGAGTGGCATAATACGCCACTTTGGCATTGAGTCAAGCATTTTGTTTTGCTTGTCTGTATTGCCGTTGTTAGCTCGGCTTGCCGTGCCAACGAGAGCGCATTATAGAGAGGTAATTTTTTGGCGCAAGGGGTTTTTGATAAAAAGATCTCAGGCGCGCAAAAACCCAACAATTTGCATTATTCCTAAGCGTTTTTGAGTCAAACCAAGAAAAAAGCCACCAAAAATGGTGGCTTTTGCCTGATAGGGCTGGGTTAGCCTTGTTTTGCAATGACATGGTCATTCTCAACATCAAGCCAAACGGGCTGACCTGGGACCAGTTCCCCACTCAATATTTGTTGCGCCAGTGGGTTTTCGATTGTCTGTTGGATAGCCCGTTTAAGTGGACGCGCTCCGTAGACAGGATCAAACCCGCTTTGAGCAACCTTGGCAAGCGCGGCTTCGGAAATCTCCAATTTGAAATCTTTTTCTGCCATTCGTCGGGCAAGCTCTTGCATCTGCAAGCCAGCGATTTCTTTTATATGCTCTTCAACCAGTGGATGGAACACAACGGCTTCATCAATACGGTTAATAAACTCCGGTCGGAAATGATTCGCCGCCACCTCCATCACTGTTTGCTTCATGCCTGCATAATCCAGTTCACCAAAGTGTGCTTGGATTTGCTCTGAACCCAGATTGGAGGTCATGATGACGACGGCATTTCGAAAATCAACCGTTCGCCCCTGACCATCCGTTAAACGCCCATCATCGAGTACCTGCAACAAGATGTTGAATACATCAGAATGCGCTTTTTCTATCTCATCAAGTAGAATTACCGAATAGGGACGACGACGAACCGCTTCAGTAAGATAGCCCCCTTCTTCATATCCAACATAACCAGGAGGCGCGCCAACTAAGCGTGCTACCGAGTGTTTTTCCATAAATTCAGACATATCTATCCGAACCATAGCATCACGGCTATCGAACATGAATTCGGCCAGCGACTTACACAACTCAGTTTTCCCCACCCCTGTCGGCCCAAGGAAAAGGAAGGAGCCAATCGGGCGATTCGGATCCGCCAGTCCGGCTCGGCTACGCCGAATGGCATTGGCGACGGCACCGACCGCTTCATCTTGACCTATCACCCGCTGGTGCAAGGCTGATTCCATTTTAAGTAGCTTTTCTTTTTCGCTTTCCAGCATACGAGAAACAGGGATCCCTGTCTGCCGTGCGATAACATCTGCGATCTCAGCCTCTGTGACTCGGTTTTTCAATAAAGTCATTTCCTGCATTTCTGCTTGGCTAGCAAGATCGAGCTGCTTTTCTAAGTCAGGAATTTTGCCATACTGTAGTTCTGACATTCGGCTTAAATCCCCGGCTCGCCGCGCTATCTCCATGTCAGTTCGTGCTTGCTCTAGAGCAGCTTTTATATGTTGAGCTCCAGATACAGCGGCTTTTTCTGTGTTCCAGACCTCTTCGAGCTCGGCATAATCACGCTCTTTTGCCTCTAGCTCGTCACGCAATGTCTCTAAACGCTTTTGACTCGCACTATCTTCTTCTTTTTCTAGTGCTTGTTGTTCAATTTTAAGTTGGACAATGCGTCGTTCTAAGCGATCTAACGAATCGGGTTTCGAATCAATTTGCATCCGAATGCTGGACGCCGCTTCGTCAATAAGATCAATGGCTTTATCGGGTAACTGGCGATCGGCAATGTAGCGATGTGACAAGCTGGCTGCGGCGACGATGGCCGGATCGGTAATTTCTACCGCATGGTGCAGCTCGTAACGCTCTTTTAATCCGCGCAGAATGGCGACCGTGTCTTCTACATTCGGCTCATTCACCAATACTTTTTGAAAGCGACGTTCTAATGCCGCATCTTTCTCTACATATTGGCGGTATTCATCAAGTGTCGTTGCGCCCACACAGTGAAGCTCGCCCCGTGCCAAGGCAGGTTTGAGCATATTCCCGGCATCCATGGCCCCTTCAGCTTTACCGGCCCCGACCATGGTATGAAGTTCATCAATAAAGAGGATGACATTACCTTCCTCTTTCGCCAGTTCATTTAATACCGCTTTTAGTCGCTCTTCAAACTCCCCACGGTATTTAGCCCCAGCGACTAGCGCCCCCATATCGAGAGAAAGCACGCGTTTACGGCGCAAACCTTCCGGTACCTCACCATTCACAATACGCTGGGCTAACCCTTCAACAATCGCGGTTTTGCCTACACCAGGCTCACCAATCAGGACGGGATTGTTTTTGGTACGACGCTGTAGCACTTGGATGGTCCGGCGAATTTCATCATCACGGCCGATAACAGGATCCAGTTTGCCTTGCTCAGCACGCTCGGTCAGATCCAGGGTAAATTTCTCCAACGCCTGCCGGTTTTCTTCGGCGTTGGGATCATCGACTTGCTGACCGCCACGGACTTTTTCTATCGCTTGTTCAACTTTTTGTGATGTCAGGCCATGGCTGCGCAATAGCTCCCCAAGCGGCCCTTTATCTTCTACCGCAGCTAAGACAAAAAGCTCAGACGAGATATATTTGTCTTTACGCTTTTGTGAGATCTTATCGCAAAGGTTAAATAAGTTACCCAGATGATTCGAAAGCTGAACCTCACCGCCCGTGCCTGTGACTTGAGGGACGCGATCCAATAACTCAGAAAGGCTAGAGCGCAGTTGGCTCACATCCACGTTCAGCATGGTTAATAGCGGACGAATCGCACTGCTATCTTGATTCAGGAGTGCGGTCATCAAGTGAACGGGTTCAATATATTGATGGTCTCGCCCTAACGCGAGTGATTGCGCATCAGAAATGGCAATTTGAAACTTACTGGTAAAACGGTCAAGGCGCATCGTTAGTTCCTCCCACTTAACACCTTTAGTTGATGAATAAATGGGCACGATGCAGGTATTTTTCAAGCATCTAAGACGACTTTATTTCATTCGCCAGATACACGTTGCCATCCGCCCCGTTTGTCCATCTCGGCGATAGGAATAAAATTGATCGCCTTGCTGGTAGGTACATAGCGATCCCCCATAAATCGCGGTCACGCCAGTAGCTATTAGTCGTTGCCTTGCAAGCGCATAGAGATCAGCCAAATACTTATCTGACCCTCGAGGTGAAAAAGCGGCCTTGGTCTGCCAAGAATACGAGATGAATGCCTGATAAACATCTTCACCGACTTCAAAAGCTTGTGGACCAATTGCCGGCCCCAACCAAACAAAACAGCGTTCTGGTTGCGCAAATAAAGCGAGGGTTGATTCTAAAACACCATTTAGTAGCCCTCGCCACCCGGCATGTGCCGCCGCGACCTGGCAACCATCATGGCTACAAAAAAGTACCGGTAAGCAATCAGCGGTCATGACCGTACAAGCTTGTCCGACGGTATCTGTAAATGCTGCATCGGCTTTGGGATGTGTGTCTTGATGTGGCAGCCGTGCAACCTCAGTCCCATGAACTTGCTCAAGCCACGTCAGTTCTCCGTGAACCATACCGGCTAGAGCAAGACGATTTTTTTGCACGGCATCTGGATCATCACCCACATGCATACCAAGATTCCAACCCGCAAACACGCCCTGGCTCACTCCCCCTTCACGAGTTGTGGTAAGTGCACCGATATTATCAGGAGCCGGCCAATCAGGTTGGAGATAATCCATTAGTACTCGTCTTCTCCGTTTTCTGCTTGGTCGCTACGTAAATGCTCCGTCAATGCGACCATATCGTCGGGGATCGGGGCATGCCATTCCATTTGCTCACCCGTGATCGGATGGTCAAGACGTAACATGGCGGCATGTAATGCTTGGCGCTTGAACTGCCTTAGCGTCTGAACCAAGATCTCGCCCGCTTGACGTGGAGGCTTTGCCTTACCGCCATAAAGCGGGTCCCCTACCAGAGGATGATTTAAATACGCCATATGCACTCGGATTTGGTGAGTCCGCCCCGTCTCTAGTCGCAAACGTAACCGTGTATGACCCCGGAAATGTTCTGCAACCCGATAATGGGTTATCGCAGGCTTCCCTAATTCTTGGACGGCCATATGAGTCCGTTTTGTTGAATGGCGGCCTATCGGTTTGTCCACCATGCCACCACCGGTCATATTGCCAATCGCAATCGCTTCGTATTCACGCGTGATTTTACGTTTTTGTAGCGCGCGTACCAGTCGGGTCTGCGCGGGGATCGTTTTCGCAACCACCATTAGGCCCGTGGTATCTTTATCCAAACGATGCACTATCCCTGCACGCGGTACATCCCCGATATCAGGATAACGGTGAAGTAAACCATTCAATAGTGTTCCATCCGGACAGCCGGCACCTGGATGCACCACAAGCCCAGCAGGTTTATTAATCACCAAGAGGTCATTATCTTCATAGACGACGTCGAGCGGTATCTCTTGGGGTAGCCAGCGATCGTCATCTTCAATCTCTGTGGCAATCTCAACCTGCTCCCCGCCCATGACTTTCTGACGAGGCTTGTCTACCGCCATACCATCGAGTGAGACTTGCCCTGCTTGAATCCATGTTTTGATCCGAGAGCGAGAGTAATCGGGAAACAGCTCTGCGATCGCTTGATCGAGTCGCTGACCCATTTGGTGTTCTTGGATCTGATGGGATAATTCTATCTGTTGTGCCATACCGAACTTTTCTGTGATTTCTATGACTAAACCCTCGCAACAGTCGCTATCGTGGCGCTCGGCATATCGCCGGTAAACGCCTTTTGCTATAGTCGCCTATCACTGGATAAAATAGCCGGGATAATGACATTGTATCTGTTTGCCGCTGTGACCGTAATCCAGATGGCATAAAAACTTTTCAAGGAAGTGCGATAACCCATGAAACGCCTAACCCTTACTGCGCTACTCGCAGCCTCTGTACTCGTCGGTTGCTCAAGCAACAGTCAAGTTGTCCAAGACGATCCGCCATCCAAACTGTATCAGGATGCTGAAGCGCAGTTAAACAAAGGGGCATGGATAACAGCCATTGAAAAGCTTGAGGCATTGGACTCTCGCTATCCGTTTGGTGCTTATTCCGATCAAGTGCAACTGGATCTTATCTATGCTTATTACAAAAATGACGATCTGGCCTTGGCCGAAGCAACCATTGATCGCTTTATGCGTATGCACCCCGCTCATGCCGAAAGTGACTGGGTTGCCTATATGCGAGGCCTCGTTCATATGGCACAAGATCGCAGCCTAATCCACGACATTCTCCGTATGGAGCGCAATGATCGTGACCCTCAGCCGGCTCGTAAAGCATTTACTGATTTTCGCCGCTTACTCGAACGCTATCCCAATAGCGAGTATGCTGCTGATGCAAAGGCACGTATGATCGCGTTAAAAAATCGTTTAGCTCAATACGAGTTAGCCGCCGCCGACTACTATATTCGTCGTGAAGCTTGGGTTGCAGCCGTTAACCGTTGCCAGGCCTTACAACGAGACTTCCCTGACACTGAAGCCGCTAAAGCTTCTTTGCCTCTGATGCTAACAGCCTATAAGAAGCTCGGACTTGACGAGCCAGCCGAGCGTACTCAGGATCTGATAGACAAAAATTCCATTTAATCCGTCAATATTGGTTAAAACGACACTGGTTAAAACGACAAAAGCCTCTCTATTATAGAGAGGCTTTTTTGTGCTATGTCGCGATGAGACGAGCAAACACGAACAAAAAAAGAAAGCCCTGACCGTCAGGCCAGGGCTTTATTGGTTTTTCATCAAAGATTAAAGATACAAAAAAGCCCCTACCGTTAGGTCAGGGCTTCGTATTTCTACTTATCAAAGTCTTACACATATCTGCTTTGATGCTTAAATTTTTGCTAACTAAAGCCCAATATTAAGCTCTAATTAGATTATCTTGTTTGATGCGATGAGGATTTTGAATCGAGACGCGCAGTGTATGCCAATACATGAGCATCGCAGATATCAAAAGCATCGAGCTATCAACAAGATAAGCAATGAGAGCCTGGCGATGTCCTACTCTCACATGGGGAGACCCCACACTACCATCGGCGCTGCTTCGTTTCACTACTG
>NZ_MUFE01000022.1:0-2262 GCF_001995415.1 Salinivibrio sp. AR647
AAGACTAATCTGGTACGGAGGTTCGATCAGAAGCGCAAGGAATCAATGGCTAGAGTGGCTTGCTTTAGTTAAAGCAAGTGGAATTAAACCATTGATGACAGCAGCGGCGACAGTGAAAAAGCACTTACCAGCAATCCTTAATGCAATGCGGCTGAAGGCATCGAATGGCCTGGCGGAAGCTATAAATGCCAAAATCCAATACATGAAGCTTAGAGCCAAAGGCTTTAGAAACAAACAACGGTTCAAGACAGCGATACTGTTCTATTTTGGGGGGCTTGATATGACTTTCCACCATGAACGGTGAAGAGCCATAGAGAACCAGCTTATCGCCTCGAGCACCGCAATGGCATGCACGTTTTGTCATCATGCATTCACACTTTCTCAGTGCGAGAAGCTATAAGTTAAGCATAATCAATGTGTTAGAAATGTAAGTGCAGTGATAATGTGCACGCCTCACCAGTGATAGGCGGCATGCACACTTTCTCGAGAAAGAGACAGACATCAAAAGCGAAAAATTATTTAATAACAGACAGTTAAGAAAGAAAAGACGCATGTAACGGTTTTGGGAAAGTGAGCGTGCGCGCTAATACAATGTTATATTTTCGGTCAAACTCACAATCCAGAAAATGAACGGGTCTTGTCTTGAAAGTGTGAACTCTTTCTCACTCTACACGCTGTACAGTTAAGGAGACTTAGATTGTAATGTTTACAACTATTGTAGATATTAAATGGTAACGATATGAACGTATTAGAAAATCTTAGAGTACTCAAAAAAGACATGGAAAGTAATGGCTGGGTGATCGATGCGTTTCCATTCACATTTAAAGCAATAGACTATATTGCTTTGGTCAAATTATATGATGAAAATGATGCTCAGAGACCAGAATATGCATTGTTAGAGCTCGAGTTTTTGAAAAAGAATAACATTTCAGACAACTTAGTTGCGCCAGCTAACACAACTAAGCTTCTGATTACGGCTCAAGAGCTTCGAGCATATTTTGGTATTGAGTGGTCACAAAATCTGCGTGATATCTTAAGCCAATTTTATGAATATCTCTCTGGATTTATCCCTTTGTCTGTTGGTTTACACAGATCTCGAGAAGTAGATGTCGCTATGGTTGAATCTTTGTCAAAGAGTGATAGTCAAGATCCAAGAAAAAGATACTGTTTTTCAGCTAAGAGAAATTCTAACGAAAGGAATAGAACCCAGTATAACGACAACAAAACGCGAATATTAAGACCAATTTTATACTCGAAACTATCAGGTGATCCTAAAGTAAGCTTTAACTACTCGTTAGAAGAGAGTAAGGAAAAATCTGATTCAGAAATAATCAGTAATTTTAGTTCCAATCACTAATTAACCGCTGGAAAAAAATATAACAAAGCATTCAAGAGTGATTCCCAACGCTTGGTATTTTTCATTCCATTGTTGGTTTTTGTGTTTAAGGTGGTATGGTCAGGTATTGTGGTAGCGTTGCTCACACCTTAATGCGGCGTTAAAAGTCACAAGGAGCTACTATGCAAGAGATCCATGAAAGGGTAATCGTAACAAATGACCTATCGTGCACTAGAGGCAATGAAGAGGTTTCTGTTGTTCACGCCTGCAAGAGTCCATGCCATCAAGGCGCAGTGGGCTACCGAGGAAAATTACCAAGTACTCATCCAAACTACCTAGTGCTAGAGCAAGAGTATGATTTATTTCTCAATATCATTGACCCACCTGTTCCGTTGTTCATGCCTCCGCTATTTACGGAATTTTTAGCGTTTGCCAATAAACACTGGTCTCAAGGCAGAAAACTGCTAATTCATTGTAATCAGGGAGAATCGAGAGCCCCCTCACTAGCAATGTTGTTTTTGGCGAAAGGTGTTTTTGCTATACCTGATACATCATATGAAGTGGCTAGATCTGAGTTTGAAAAACTCTATCCAAGATACAATCCGGGTAAAGGGATTGAAACGTACTTTTCAAAAAACTGGACGCAACTTGGCAGCAACTTTTAACAAGGCCAGCCAGAGGGAAGTCAAAACCGCCGCTTCGCTTTGGTTTTGCCTCCCCTGCTGGCGGCGTTAAAAGTCATCGAGTATCGCATGAATAATTGGAAAGCATCATTTTTCGTCACTCTTACACTTCTGGTCGGTAGTAATCTGTTTTGGCTGTATTCCGCAATTGATGCTGGCATTACATATACATATCAGCAAGTAAGCCTAGATGATCTAAATGATGCCCATAGCTTTCTGGGTGATCTTGTTGTAAAAGGTGGC